>NZ_MUFJ01000050.1:0-5882 GCF_001996245.1 Salinivibrio sp. MA607
TCGGCGTCGATACCGGCAAAGCGCAACTCGACATCTACGTCAGACCAACTGCGCACTTCTTCTCTGTGCCAAACACTGATAAAGGCATTAAAGATGCATTGAAAATCATCAAGCCATATCAGCCTGAGCGCATCATCATTGAAGCCACTGGCCGATTAGAAATGCYCTTTGTGCTCGCGTGTATTGAAGCCAATTTACCCATCGTACGCGCCAACCCTGTGCACATTAAACGCTTCGCCGGCGCCATTGGCCGCAGAGCGAAAAATGRCCGCTTAGATGCTGAGTTAATTGCACATTATGGCGACGCCATTAAGCCTGAAATCACCATTATCAAGGCGGAAAATATACGTTTAATGAGTGACTTAGTCATCAGGAGAAACCAGCTCCTATCTATGCAAACGATGGAAAAGAACCGCTTGCAGATACTGCCCAAAACCTTGCATTCAACCATCAAACCCATGCTCACTGCGATGAAAAATCAAATCACCAACATTGAGCAAAAACTCGTGAAGTTTATTGAAGCATGCCCTGAATATCAGACTAAAAATACGCTCTTACAAAGCGTGCCTGGCATTGGCAGCATTGCGGCAGCATCTATCATCAGTAACGTCCCTGAGCTGGGCTATATAACTAACAAACAAGCGGCATCACTCATTGGTGTTGCACCCGTGACAAAAGAAAGTGGGCGATATAAAGGCAAACGAGTGATCCAAAGTGGACGTGCTCAAGTTCGTACCGTGTTGTATATGGCGATGATGTCTGCGATGCAATGTAATCCTGTTTTTAAAGCGACGTATACCCGATTAGTCGCCGCTGGAAAGCCGAAAAAAGTCGCCATTATTGCCTGTGTGCGCAAGATGGTAGTGATCTTAAATTCGATGCTCAGAGACGGCGTGATGTGGGATAAAAATCTCGCTAAAATTTAGGATTGACGACATACTCGTTTGTTAGTTTACAGTTTTCCACATTGTTTTTGACTGCTCTTCAAAGCCTAGTTTCGCATAAAAGTTTTGTGCACACTTATTGAAAGACATGACCTCTAGCCTAATTTGCTCCGCACCTTGCAATTTAGCCCAGTCATTGCACTGAGCCATTAGTTGGGTTCCTATACCTGAAACTCTGACACTTTCATCAACTACAATTGTGCCAACACGACAAATTGGTGTTTTAACTAAAAACGGGATAGCTTCATTTTGAGTTACTTTCGCTGTCACAAAGCCAACAACATCACCAGCAAATTCAGCAACAAGAAAGAGCCTTGATTGATCATTTAGAGCTTGAAGAAGGAACTCTTTTTCTTCAGATGACGGTTCAACAAATGCTTCTGGTGCATTTTCAAAGTGCATGATTCCAATCTGATAATTTAGACGCAAGAGTGAGTCTAAATCTGACGCTTCAGCCGATCTAATTTTCATTTTCGTCCTCTGAATTTGATATGTAAACTAACGCCCGCAACAGCGGGTAATTTGTAGCGCTAGCGGAGAATTGCTCCGCTGCTTGCGATTGTTAAGGTTTGACCGTTTCGAGAACCAGATATCTGCCCTTTTCATTCACACCTTCACCGACTGTATTCCAACCCCTAGCCTCATAAAATGCTAAGGCTTTTGTGTTTTCTGCAATACACTTGAGGCGAGCTGGTCTTCCCAACTGCTTTAAACAAGTCGTCAAAAGCTCCGATCCGCACCCCCGACCAATCCAGCTGGGGCGCACGAACAAATTATGAATAAAATTTTCTGGCTCATAGATCGAAACGAATCCAATAAGCGAGCCTTCCCGCTCTGCAACCCAGATCGCCTCATCTTCTGTGTCCCTGTCAAAGTCTGACAATCGGACTGAGTTGGGGTCCAGCCACCCGAAAGCATTACGCCTAGACTCGAAGTAGATATTCCTTAGTGCTTCTCTGTCAGTTTCAACAAAACGTCGAACATCCACATCACTCTCCGGAGAACCTTAACGCTGCCATCACAGGTGACAAAAATGAAGTGAGTGAAACGAACGTGAATTTTTGGCATCCTGTGCATGGCTTTGTTACATTTATCCTGAGATATACTCTAGCAATTCAGCATTAGCTGCGTTTTTCATCAACCGAGCTCTTGCCGGCCCAACCCCATAAATTTTCTCAATTAAGCTTTCTTCGGTATTAGTATGCAAGTTTTCGATTGTTTGAATCCCAGCAGCCTTTAGTTTTTCTTTTTGCCAAGCCGTAAGCAGGACCAAAACGTCAATTGGTTTTTCAAGTAACGATCTCAAAGATTCTTTGTACTGGAGCTCATCATTTACCTCTAAAAGTACATCACTTCCTGAATATGAAGCGTGATTTTTACCGAACTCAGGAAATTTCTTAATTGAAAGGTTTTTATAAAATTCAGGGGATTCTCCATGTGGACTACTTTCCAATGAAATCATACAACCATATTTAATTTCGTACCTTGTGCCCAACTCAGCTCTAGTCGCTCGTACAGCTGTATCAACCGTTCTAATTATTCCAGTATATGTTAACAACCTCAAAGCTTCTTTTACCGCTTCTGGCGAATCTTTGTGTATCCAAAAGTAGATAGTTGACTCATCTATCCCTTTTTCTTTTCTAGAATTATTGTAATCTACAACTCGCGGAATGACTGAGTTTTCTAGAAACTTTCTACCCCAGTCAATCACACCTTGATGCCCTTTGTATTTATCACCTAACTCAGTATGCTCTATCCATATTTGATTTCTATAAAATGACTTTATAACCGCGTTAACATTTGATGTATTGAACTTTGACAGATCCTGGAGAGTTCTCAGTAGCATTCTAGGATTACCGCCAGATGAAAGAACCAGCGTATTGAACAGATCTCTTTGCCTATCGATATCTGCTTTCAGCCTATCATCAGATTGCTTAAAAACAATGTCTTTAAAATATTGAAGGTAATCTGATTCAGATATACTTCTCTCTAACTTTTTGTAGGCGCAATCATGAATCAGTTCAAAGGAGTCGCCAAAATGCGTGACACCAGGATATATAGCAGCATTACAGCTAATATATGGCGACCTAAGATCTTTAAATAAATTGAAAAATTGCCTTTGTTGTTCCGGTCTAAAAACGTGAGCAGCCTCATCGAAAAAGAACACCACTTTGTCTAGCGAATTTTCTTCGCAGATGATCTGTATTGCTTCTTTTACATCTTCGATATCCGGCAGTGATGAGATATCTAGCGTCGAATTTCCTTTATATGAATCTTCAAACATTTTTACGATTTCTTTCAAACTTACTTGAACGCCATCTTCGGTATCACTTTCATCGTTACTCAGAAGATTTGCTGTTAAGCTTGATACAACTACCCCCTTCTTTCTAAGTTTATTTAGAAGATATTTTAGGGTCTTAGCCATCATCCAATGATAAAACTGGAGATTGTCTTCAGTAGTTATTAGTGAACTCATATTAAATGGGACAAAGACAGTTACATTGGCGCTGCTTTCATCCTCCAGCTCTAATTCAGCCACCCGCATCAAAAATGACTTACCTGTTCCTCTAGACCCCTCTAAAAGGCATGGTTCATTTGATTTTAGGGCATCCAATATTTTTCTATCTGCAGCATTGACAACGGACAAGTTTAAAATTTCATTCTGCTTAATACTTTCTGTTCGAAGATAAAATTCACTCATTACATTTCCTATGAACGACCAAACAGTTCTCTAATTTTAGATATATGATTAAATTCTTCAGGAATAAATTGCAGCGATTCGCGGCTAGATTCATCAAGCAACATCGTATATCTACATACAGCAGAAAATAAAATTACTTCTGATGTAGATTTAAAATTTTCAAAATAGAAATCCAGCAAATCTGAGTTAAAGCTTAAGTTGAGTCCACTTTTCTCCCAAGTTTCACTATTCCCATGTACAAACTCAGAGAGCTTCCTATAGGTGGAAATCGCTTTGTCCCGATACGTGTCAGAATACGGGGAACATTCACTAAAGAACGCATTTTCAAACCTTTTAGACAGCACTCCGTTTTCTTCATCAACAAGCTTTGCCCACTTTATATCTGTCCGACCATCAAGCCATTCATGCAGCTCCATTTTATTCACTGAAAAATAAATAGAAGCCAGCCCCATCTCCAAAGCTAACCTTAAAGAAGCAAAAGCTTGCCTATATAGCCCCAAAGCCAAATTAAGTGTTGCCGCTTCTAGCTGTGTGCTAACTGTCACTAGCATCTGTTTTTCTTGAGGATCAAGCAGGCAATCTGAAAACTCGTAAATACATGAAGAAAGATGATGCAATGTACCGAGCTTTTCCTTTTCCAAAATTGTTTGACTGAATATTTTCTGAGAATCGCTATTCAGTCTTGAAAAGTATTCTTGTATGTCCATAAATTTACATCGATATCTATTTGAAAATGTAACGCCGCGTTAAGGGGTGAGCAACGCAACTACCAACTCACCGCATTGCACTAAAAACTAATAAAATCAATGCATAACGAAAATACTACGCGTTGCGAATCCCTCTTTAACGCCTTGTTATGTTTTGGGCTTAAGTTTAGAAACCAAACCCACAACCCTCTGCCCTAAATACTTCGCTGAAAGTAAGTCAACCTCGTCAGCAACACCATCAACTGATTGAGAAACAACACCAAGCTGGCAGCCAAAACGATTTAAACCTTGATCTTTATAACCATGAGCCAAATCTAGGCCAACCCAATACATACCGTGTTGATTTGCCAAAGTAATCAAATAATTTAGCGTACTTGATTGATCGCCATTCGGAGCGCTACCACTTGTAAAACCAGCGGCAACTTTATTTGACCACATTTGCTCACTCCAAAACTCACTACTTGCGTCAGCAAATGCTTTGAATTGGGCAGAAACACCGCCCATATATGTAGGTGAGCCCATTATGATGGCATCACATTCGAGTAGACTTTCGAAAAGCGTAGGGTTGATAAACCTACCCTCTACAATTTCCTTTCCGTCAATGCGATGTTCAAGAACAACCGCATCCGGCTCTGCGCCACAAATCCCTTTGATAACTTCTTGCGCCAACTTTCCTGTAACATCTGTTTTAGTAAAGTAAATTACCGCTATTTTCACTGATGTGTCCTTTTTCTACGGAAAAACATAACGCCGCGCTTTGCGGTTGCGTTGTAGCGCTAGCGGAAATGCAATCCGGCAACAGCACCTTGTTATAAGTAATTTACTTCGTACTTTACTTGAACAAAGTCGTTTGCAAAAGCAATCGCCTCTGAGTTTTCCAGTTTTATTTGATCGTTTAGTTGACCAAAAAGCGGGATGCCGCCGCCCAACAAAATAGGTGCTCTAGTGATTGTCATTTCATCGATGAGCTTATGATTTAGGAATGATGTAATTGTGCTTCCACCATCAATATAAGCATGGTTGAAACCTTTTCCCTCTAGCTCTTTTATTAAGTCAGTAATATCACCTGAAAACATTTCTACCTTGCTCTTCAAGTTTTCCGGTGGTGTTGTAATCGTGTTACTCAACACGACAATATGAATATCACCATAGGGCCATTGCTCAGCAGACAAATTCATATCCGAAATCGTTTCCATACACTTCCGCCCCATGATCATGCAATCAACTGAGGCTATAAACGCTCCAAATCCCATATCTGGATTTTCTGCGATGTCAGCTTTTGAATTGCCAGCATTGTGAAGCCAATCGACAGATCCCTCAGTAGTGGCGATGTAGCCATCTACGCTCGTGGCGATATATACAGAGCATTTCATTTTATATCCCTTTAGCTTGGTGCTTAAGATTACTTATAACGCTGAGCACAGTTGCAAAAATATATGGCGCTACATTTTGGGTACCAAAATTCGTGATATGTATTTTTGTCAATTGCTGCGATTTGTTAGGTAAACTTCCACTGTACAGCCTTTGCTT
>NZ_MUFJ01000051.1:0-5683 GCF_001996245.1 Salinivibrio sp. MA607
CTATTTAGTATCTGCTACGACTACAGCAGCAGTGGTTTGATGTCACAGAGAGCTCTTAATGTACATTAAGAGACCTAGAAAATTGAGCGAAAAACAGCCACAAACTTTCGATGAAGTGTCATTACTTATAAGAATAATTCCCGACATTCTTAATTTAGATAGTTAAATTTCTGATAGGGCGTATGGGGGAAATTTAATACTCTATGTTTTATCAAAAAGGAGAGAGGGATTTTTACACAAAAACAAAGCAATAAAACCATGAATAATACTAATGAAAAAACAAAAATAATTCAGCGCAAGAGGTTGATATTAATAAAAGTTCATTTTAGAAAATAAAATGTCACAAGTGAATGAAATAGATTTCATAGGTTTAAAAAAACAAAAATAAAAATAAAAATAAAACCTCAAACCAAGGAGGTAAAAATGAAACAACCAATACATTCCAATGTTAAAAGAATCCTAGAGCACTATGATATACACTTAGACAAGTCAGGCGATACCTACATATTAGATTATAAAATAGACGGAGAGATTAAGGTTATCACGAGGGAAAACCCCAGACATGCTATTCGCGAAATAATTAAAGAGAGAGGGGAAAGGGGAAATGCCACTCACCTAATAAATAACTTAAAGTTTTTAAAACTCAACCCAAAGAAACAGTTATACTTTAGTGAAGCGTTCATGTTAGACACTCGAGTAATCAAAGAGAAAGAAATATCTAAAGGGACATTAGAAGAAGCATACGAATCGGCCTGTAGAACGAGGTGGACTCCAGAAAACATTAAAGATTATAGAGCAACAAGAAGGAAGGCTTACCTTTGCATTCAGTATTTTGGATGTAACACCCCACCAGCTGATGTGACATCAAGAAAACTCGTTGATTATGTTGCGCACTTGAGAGCCAAAGGTTTGTCAAACGCAACGATTAATAGAAATCTTAGTAAAATACGGGTCGTGTTAAAACATGCTGTTTTACTTGATTTCACTGATAAGGTGCCTATTTTTCCATGGACAAGAGAAACCAACGCTCGCACAAGAATCCTCACGATAAAGGAGGAAGAAAATATATTAGAGTTCTTCCAGAAAAGAGGAAAATTTGATTTTGTTGATTTCATAAGCTTGGCAATCGACACAGGCGCAAGAGTCAGTGAGCTTCTTTCTCTAAAATGGAAAGACTACAATGAGGATAAAAGCTCTATATTTATTAAGAGTTCAAAAAATCAAACCTCTCGAACTATACCTCTTGTTAAAAGATCGAGACAGGTACTTGAAAGAAAAGCACTTAAAAGGGAGGATAGCGATCTAAATCAGCCAATATTTAAAATTACGCAAAGTTCATTGAGTTGGCACTGGAAAGTAATGAAGAACTCATTAGGCTTTGGTAGTAGTCAAGAATTTGTACCTCACATGATGCGCCACACCTGCGCAACTAGATTGGCAGAGAATGATGTTTCTGTTCAAAAGATAATGTTATGGCTCGGACATAAGACCCCAGCAATGTCAGCTCGGTATACTCACATGACTGCAAACTCTCTTTTTGGTGTAGTCAAAACGCTTGACGCGACAAAACAGAGAAGACAAATAAAGACCCGTAGATAGTTAATTTCACTCCATCGGGTGCCACTAGGTAGCTTATTACGGCTACCTAGGGCTACCAACGAGTTTTACTCGTAAAGGTCTACCGATGCCTTTAGCTCCCCAGCCAGCTGGAAAATGTCATCAACACTGTCGATGGGAGTTTTAGTCTCTTTCTTGTTTGAGTCAAAGATTCCTACATACTTCTGTCGACCATTAAAGTGCAACCTGCACAATGGTTTACGATTATTATCATCAAGCAGAATCCCAAAGTAGCTTTGTGTGTCTCGATGAGCGACTCGAGATACATCGACTCTTTCTCTCAGAATAGCTTTGACAACATTATAACCGTCGAGCTCTTCCTCTGTGGTGACTATTTTAGGGTTGCTACCATCAGCTTCAGAAGCGCTTTCATCCTGCTCTGGTTGTTCGTTGGCTCCTCTCGCCTCACGCTCTTCACTGCCTATGGCATACTTCAAACGAGCGTTTATGCTGTCGTTGAGGAATTGCTTCAAAGCTTTTTTCGTTATTTCAGTAAACTGTGCTTTGACCTTGGCTGTTTGCATCCCATCGTAGACCCTAGCAGTCAGAAGCTTAACAAAGTCTTCCTCTGGATCTTGGAACTGCTCTGCTAAAACCTTTTTTATTTGATTGAGGTACTTCAATTCACCAGCCGCATCTACCACGGAATCGACATCGAAAGAAGTCTTCGTCAGTTTTTTCAGCTCTGGCACTACATGCTCGTCGACCTCTGACATATCTAGAATCAAGAACGGTTTGTCATCCATCTTATTTGGCGCATCGAGGTCAGTGAAAAACTGATACTCACAACCGTTAGTCAATATAGCTATACGAGCGTTGGTCACTGAGAAATATCGGTATAGTTGGCTAGAGTGTTTTGGTGAGAGCGCTTCATTCACTTTCTTACACTCGATTAAGATCTGAACATCCCCGTCTTTCATCAGAGCATAATCAACCTTCTCTCCCTTCTTCGTGCCTGTATCAGCAGTAAACTCAGGGATAACCTCGCTGGGGTCGAAGATATCGTATCCAAGTACATTGTGAAGAAATGGCATCACCAAAGCAGTCTTTGTCGCCTCTTCTGTTTCTATCGAGTCAGATAGCTGTCCCACCTTTTTGGACAAAGCTTGTAGTCGCTCTATAAAGTCCATTTCACTCTCCTTATATCTGCTTCAGTGTGCTTGCAGATGCAACAGCTTTAATACATTTGCTTTTTTATTAGACCATCAACATAGCAAGCATGCTGTGATTGAAAGCCCATCTGTACTCATTACAAGACAACCAATCGGCTTACCTGTTTACTCACCTACATAGCTGAGCTACAATCTGGGGAAATTTGGTATCACACGCTCGAAAGAAACAAGAAATAAAGCCTTTAAATCAAAAGGTTATGTGCAGCGTGCTAGGCTGGGAAATAGCCTCCCGCCAGCTCCACCAATCGATTGGAAAAGACGCCTTAGGGCGTCTTTTTTATTGCCTAAAAACTCGTCCCTAAACAAATAACCCTTTGCCTTCTCAGAAACTGTGCTACTGTTTAGTTCTCTCCTACAGCTTAGTAGGAGCTCTTTTCTTTACCGGGCGAAAGACTCGGCAATCCTTAGCGGCCCTTCTAAGCCTAACCAGGCTTCAATAATGTCCGTATCACCAAAATCAGCACACACTCCAACTCGATTAGTAGCAGGTAAAACGTCGCACGAAGACGTCGATTTAGCATCACCAACGACTCGATTCGATAACCAAGAAACATTACTCGAGAGCCAAGAGAGGTTAATCGAGAGCCAAGGGGCATTAACCCCGACGGCAATTGTTTATTGTGAAGGTCATTTTGGTAAAATTGATGGGAAAACTGCCAATGGTCTTGTCCGACACTCTCAAAAATATCGTATTCTCTCCGTTATAGACAGCTCCCTTGCAAACAAAGACGCGGGCGACGTTCTCGACAAAACCAAAAATAACATCCCTATTTTCGCCGACCTCGAAGAGGCTTTACATCATGAGTCTACACGACCAGATTATTTTATTTTTGGTGTCGCGCCGTCCACAGGCTTACTGTCTGATTTAGATAAAAATGTCATCCTCGACGCCATGTCAAAACGGCTCAATATCGTTAATGGTTTACATGAATTTCTCAATGACGATGCCATTTTTGTTGATGCGAGCAAGAAGAACAACGTCCACATACTGGATATTCGCAAACCCAAGAAAAAAGAGGCGTTAAAAACATTTACTGGACAAGTCCATAGTGTGACCTGTCCCATTGTCGCTATTTTGGGAACAGATTGTGCGCTCGGGAAACGGACCACTACGACAATATTGGCTCAAGAGCTCAGAAAGCTAGGGTTAAACGTCGTCATGATCGCCACCGGACAAACCGGTATTATTCAGGGTGAACGTTATTGTGTGGCACTCGATGCTGTTCCTTCTCAATTTTGTGCTGGCGAATTAGAGGCCGTGATCGTCGATGCCTACACCCAAGAAAACCCAGATATTATTTTAGTGGAAGGCCAAGGTGCTCTGAGTCATCCAGCCTTTTCCACGAGCTCATTCATACTGCGAGGAAGTTGCCCGACCGCAGTTATCTTACAGCATGCACCGAAACGCCTGTATCGTGTCGATTTTCCCAACATGGCGATACCGACGCTCGCAAGCGAAATTAACCTGATCGAAACATTTGCCAATACGCATGTCATTGGGATCACTCTCAACCACGAGGGGATGTCGATGGGAGAGACTTTATCTTATATCAATGCGTATACACATGAACTTAAACTCCCGGTCACCGATCCCTTATCGCAACCGAAAGAGCAATTAGTACAGATCCTACTTTCAGCGTTCCCACTGCTAGAAGATAAAATTGAAGCAAAGCAGTGAGCTACCCAAAAATAGAACTCGATTGCGCTAAAATATCCCTCAACACCCAACGGCTGATTGAACAACTGACTTTAAAAGGCGTGACTGTCACTCCCGTGACCAAAAGCTGTTTGGGCCACCCTATCATTGCCAATACGCTCATTAATGCCGGCGCAACGATGCTCGCTGACTCAAGAGTAGATAATATAAAACGGATGAGAGAGGCAGGTGTCACGGTACCCACTCTATTAATACGTTCCCCGATGCTAAGCCAAATAGAGCGCGTCGTCATTGACTGCGATATCAGTCTAAATACTGAAATTGCAGTGATCCAAAAACTCTCTGACGCCGCTGGACGATGTAATCGTATTCACCAGATCATCATTATGGTTGAGCTGGGAGATTTAAGAGAAGGTGTCATGCCCGACAACCTTATTAATCTGATCAACGATGTCATTAAACTGCCCAACATTACACTCAAAGGCATAGGTACGAATTTAACCTGCCGCTACGGTGTTGAGCCAGACGATATCAATATGCAGCTTTTATCGGATCTTGCCGAACACATTGAGACGACGTTTTCGATAAAGCTAGACATCATTTCGGGCGGTAACTCGGGCTCGATCAATTGGGTACTCGCCCATCAAGGCCAAACCCGTATTAACCATTTACGGCTTGGCGAAGCAATATTTTTAGGCCTAGTCCCAAAAAATCAGCCACAAATATCGGGCTTATCATCCACAGCGATCACATTAACAGCCGAGGTCATAGAGTCGAGCCAAAAACCCTCATACCCATGGGGAAAACGAGGCGTTAATGCCTTTGGTGAAACCATCAGCCTACAAAATAGAGGTCAGGTCAACCAGGCCATTCTTGCCTTAGGCCGACAGGATGTATGTATTGACGGATTACATCCTCCCAGCGGCATGACAATCGTTTCATCATGCAGTGATCATTTAATGGTTGAGACACCAGAAAAAATGCTAGCGGTCGGTGAAACCGTCACATTTGGGTTGGACTATAGTGCTTTTCTTTCAGCCATGACGTCCGAGTTTGTCGATAAAGTTTATCGATAGCCAACCATACGACAGTCTATCAACTTATAAGACCCTCAGAAAAAATGATTAATTATGCCAATAATTGTGTATTTAATCGTTATAAGCAAATTTAAAGTTAAAAAATATGCATAAAAAACCGCGCCATATCCCTCTATCACTGTTAAACCTCCTATTTATCG
>NZ_MUFJ01000052.1:0-5544 GCF_001996245.1 Salinivibrio sp. MA607
TTTATATTTTATTACTTATATTACATTTAGACATTAGCTTCATACTGCTTCTATATCCCGTTCAGTGAGTGATATAACACTCGCTGGGCGGTAGCATTCCTATGTAGCGTCAATTATCTTGGCTGATTTTCTTTTCATACAAAGCTAGCACTTTCTTAAATTGAAAGGCTTATCTTATTGATTTGATATCCTAAAATTCCACCTAGAGGGTGTTCAGAATTTTGTGTCACCGATTCATCACAGATCCAGGTAACCGTCGATCCATCCTTCGAAGTGAATGGTCAGCTGCGATTTTTAGTAGACGCTCAGCGGTACGCCAAGCAACTTTTTGCTTGGCTTGGCAAGAAGTTGCTTGAGTCGTGCAAAAAATTGGTCATCTCATAACTAACTTACTGATATATAAAGATTTAAAAGTTGGCATAAAACTAGCTTGCTAGTAGGGCTAGACAGCAACAGTCGCTGTTTGAACTCGAATCATACAAAAAGGAGCGATTATGCCAACGCCATGTTATATCTCGATTGAAGGCGAAACCCAGGGTTTGATTACTGCCGGTGCCTGCACCGCGGATTCTATCGGTGATTCTTTTGTCGAAGGCCACGAAGACGAAATGCTGGTACAACAGTTTGACCACAATGTGACGGTTCCCACCGACCCACAATCTGGTCAACCATCCGGTCAACGTGTTCATAAACAATTCAAATTCACCGTCGCGCTAAATAAAGCCGTCCCGCTGCTTTATAACGCACTGTCTTCGGGCGAGAAAATGTCGACAGTAGAGCTGAAATGGTACCGTACCTCAATTGAAGGTAAGCAAGAAAACTTCTTTACCACCAAATTAGAAAGCGCCTCTATCGTGGATATCCATTGTGAAATGCCACACTGCCAAGATCCGGCGAAGTCAGACTTCACTCAGAACCTGACCGTGTCGATGTCTTATCGCAAAATTACCTGGGACCACGTCAACGCAGGTACTTCAGGCTCTGATGACTGGCGCAAGCCGGTTGAAGCTTAATTGCTATTGCTAGGTTGCGTCGGCTTTGTGCCGGCGCTTCACCATTTGTTTAGCAGCGTTCGTTTTCCAGAGAGCGTTGCTAGACAAGTGTTCACTGTTGCGGGAACAAGATTCGGGAGACATCATGGCGAAATTACGTTTTGAATTTAGCGTCGAAGGCCTAGAGCCAGACACGTTTGTGGTCAGAGAATATCAGGGCAACGAGTCCCTCTCTGCTGCGGCGTTCGACCAGCAAGCTTGCAACGGGTTTCGTTATTCGATTGCATTGGCAAGTCGCGATCATTCCCTAACCCCTGACCAATTAGTGGATTGCCAAGCCACGCTTGCTCTCTATCGCAACGGGCAATGTGAGCGTCGTATTCGCGGTATCATTCGTCAATTTTCCCAAGGGGATATTGGTCATCATCACACTTATTATGATGTTGAATTAGTGGCTGAAATTGAGCGTCTATCACTACGGCAAAATAGTCGTGTATTCCAACATCAGACGGTTCCCCAAGTTATTTCGATCTTGTTGCAAGAAATGCGTATTACGGATGTCGGTTTTGGGCTGACAAAAGAATATGCAGAGCGTGAATTTTGTGTTCAATACCGAGAAACGGATCTCACCTTTTTTCATCGTATTGCCGCAGAAGAGGGGTTGATGTATTGCTTTGTTTGGAAAGAGGACAAGCAGCTTTTATATATCACTGACTCGCCCTTTTCGCTTCCCGCCCTTAAACAGCCGATTGTGCATAACGCTCAGGCTGCAGGTGTCGTCGATGAGCCTTATATTCGTGCCATCGAAAAACACACTCGGATAATCCCGTCATCACTGGAGATGAAGGATTATAGCTTTAAAAAGCCGAATTATAGCTTCTTACAGCAAGTGAATATGTCCGGCATTGAGCATCAGCGCCAAGACTACGATGTTTATGATTTTCCAGGTCGATATAAAGACGATACGCAAGGTAAACATTTAACCCAGATACGCCAAGAATTTCTGGCACGTGACAAAGTCACGGCGACTGGGGAAAGTAATCATTTTCTTGTGCAGGCGGGTCATGCATTTGAAATGCAAGATCATCTCGACCGTACCATGAATCAAAAGTGGCAAGTAGTGCGCGCTCAGCATTACGGCACCCAACCTCAAGCAGTTGAAGAAGAAGGCGGCACTGGCGCCACTACCTATCATAATCGGTTTACGGTGATTCCGGCCTCTATCCCTTGGCGGGCCACTCCACACCCTAAGCCACAGGTGGACGGCCCTTTAATAGGGGTTGTGGTTGGGCCTGAAGGCGAAGAAATTTTCTGTGACGAACATGGCCGAGTAAAAGTTCATTTCCCTTGGGATCGTTACTCGAGTGGAAACGATAAAAGTAGCTGCTGGATACGGGTGTCTCAAGGTTGGGCGGGGAGCCAATACGGCATGATGGCGATTCCACGTATTGGCCATGAGGTGATTGTATCGTTTTTACATGGTGACCCCGACCAACCGATCATCACTGGCCGGACCTATCACGCGACCAATGTATCCCCTTATACATTGCCGGCCCATAAAACCAAGACAGTTTGGCGCAGTGAAAGCCACCAAGGCGAGGGCTACAACGAGCTCACGTTTGAAGATCAATCGGGCAGTGAGCAAGTGTATTTGCATGCTCAGCGTGATTGGCAATCAGGCGTGGAAAATGATGTCGTTACGCAGGTGCGGCATAATGAGCATCAAAAAGTGGACCATGATTCTTTGTCGGCTGTTATGAGTAACCAGCATGTGACGGTCGATAAGCAATCACGAACACGAGTGAAAAAAGATGCCACAATTGCCGTTTCTGGAGGGATACATGAAAAAATCGATAACCGCTTCGCCGCAACGGCGGGACGTGAGGTGCATCTAAAAGCAGGCGCAAATGTCGTGCTTGATGCAGGTACGGAGGTTACGGTAACCGCCGGTGGGAGCGTAATGAAGGTTGATGCGGCCGGGGTGCACCTTATTGGTCCAGCGATCAATTTAAACGCTGGCGGAAGTCCTGGTAGTGGCTCTGGGTACCAAGGACAGCCAGCGAAATCGCCACGCTCAGTGAACAAACCTTGATCGTTTAATGCAAACTAAGAAATTTGAGGAAAGATATGCCCAAAGCAGCACTTGTTGGCCATGTGGGAACCGCGCATGATGGATTCCCACCTACACCGATTGTGGCGGGGTCGTCAACGGTAAAAGTTGACGGGATACCCGTAGTTCGTAAAGGTGATCCTCTGGCACCGCATAGTAAACCGAAACACCCGCCTCATGGGCGAGCGGTAAATGCGGGTTCCGGTAGCGTTATGATTGATGGAAAACCAGCCGCTCGTATTGGTGATGCAGTGAGTTGTGGCGGTGTGATTGTAGGAGGTTCAAGTGTCAACATTGGTTAATACCCCGTCAATGCTTAAAGCAAGCGTGTATGCATGCCTGGTCATGCTAAGTGGACAAGTACATGCTGAACAAGTTGAAGTTGAAGCCACACCTTTTGTGCAACTAGAGCCGGTTGAAAAAATCGCGGATGACTATGATATCCAGGCGATGACGCCAGAGGCAATATTTGAGCATGGACGTTTGTCTCGCGCTCAGTTCCATTACCAACGAGCTGAAAAATATCTACGTGCAGCGGCGGATCAAGGTATTGTTCCTGCCGCTTATTTATACGCTGTGCTCGTCAGTGATGATGGTAATAAGCTCGATTATTCGCCGGTTGCGCAGCAGTATCTCACGCAGGCCGCAAAGGCGGATTATATTCCAGCCATGAAATTACTGGTTGAAAAAGGCCATTGGTTATCGGCAAATCATCGTACTATTTGGCGCTATAAGTATGAAGAAGCACTAGCAGCTTGGTATGAAAAAGCACCTAAAGACGCAGCATTCAGTCTGTATCAGTACATTTATCCAACAGACAAAAAGAAAGCCGAGCAGTATTTAGAAGAGGCGATTGCGGCAAATGATGTTGATGCCTTGTTACATAAAGCATCGCAAATAGAACTGGCTGAGCGCGGCTTTTATCTTTTCCCCAGCTCTCGCCTTGATGCGGCCGCTGAAGTAAAAAAACAGATAGCCAATGCGGGTGGGATCCCCGGTACTAAGAGTTTATATCGTGATTTTATCCGTCGAGGGGAAAGCCATAAAGCGGTGGCGTGGCGCGAAAAAGCGATTCAACAAGGGGATCTTATGTCTCTTGCTGCCCTGGGGCGTCTGTACACCACAAACTACATGCCTGAAGACGCTGAGTATACTGATGGGCTCGTTTATCTTTCTGCCTACTTGGATGTGGTTGGTCAAGGGCGGTTCGTGACTTTGAGAGAGCAGGCAATGGAACAGTTTGAGCTCGCGTCTTCGCGAGTATCAAATGACGTCATTGAAAAGGTAGAACAAAGAGCGGCTGAATTGCGTAGGACACACATTTTCTTTCATTATGATCGCTACTGGCAAAAAACGGCTTTAAAGAAAGAACCCGCAACTAAGCCAGTGAGTTAGTTGCGAGCGAGCGTTGTTTCTACTTTCTGAGCGGCCACATCACCGAGGCATTGATTCATCGGTTCGATGTTGGTCGTTTCTTTATACGCCTCTCAGTTGTACCTCTCAATTACACCGTTAGACTAAACATCTCTGCCATCGACATCGCAATATTGTTATCGTAATACGCCGCCTCGTTAATAAAGTGCGGATACGCAGTGTACTTTCCTTCCCAAGCGACTTCGCGACCGTCAAAGCACATGAATAAAGGATCGCCAGGTACTATCGGCTCAAAGTCTTTGTCTTGCACGTTTTGGTGCACCATACCGATGCGCTCTCCTTGTGCATTTTGGGGTAGATGTAAGGTTTCTTTATAGCGATAAGCCGTTACTTGCGCGGGCAGCTCTGGCACCTTGTCGATATTAAAGAGATGCACAAAATCGAGAATATGCGTCGTCATTTCTTGCATGGATTCCATTACATCATGGCGTAATACGGATTGCGGTTGAGGACCAACCTCAACAATGACGCCTTGCTTCGCCACTGAGCATAAAAAAGCGTGTTGAAGCGGCTCGAGATGATCTTCTACTAAAATAATGGCATCGGGCATACGCTCACTGATATAGGCAGCAAGCTGTTTATTGAATGTGTCTAATGCGAGCAAAATGAGCGTAGGCCCCATGTTGCTGGTGGTGTTGTGTAAATCGATGATGAAATCGACGCGAGGATCGCCTTTAGGACCTAGCTGTTGATTGAGGACTTTTGCGCGACTTTGCTCGTAGTTTGTTAAGGTGAGATCGGCGAGCCCTTGAGGATCGAATTGTCGATTTAAGTCACAATCGAGATAACGTTTGTTTGCATGATAAGCCGACGGATTCGCGAACACATGCTCCGTTGAAAAACTATCCCGAGTCGTAACAGATGTATTGGTTTGCCACTGTTTTAGTGCGTAAATCCCGCTAAACTCATTGCCATGGGTGCCACCGACGATGGCCACTTGACTGAAGCGACTCATGAGAACTCCTTGTGTTGAATGGAAAAACATCCGCTTATGTCGTGGTGCTAGCT
>NZ_MUFJ01000053.1:0-5193 GCF_001996245.1 Salinivibrio sp. MA607
CTCTACGGTGCGCAATGTAAACTAAGTCTGATTTTTTACTTTTAGTTAAGGAAACTATCTTATCTATTTTTTTTATAGTAAGGATGATATCCTCTTTTACAACACCTGCTTCTTTTAATGGTGAGCCTATAATAAAATGCTTATTGCTTTTCGGATAATCATAAAGCTTAGATTTTAAAAAGGAATATCTATTCGTGTGGAGACAATCGCCTTTAGTAAGTTTATTCGATATATCATACACACTGAAAAAATGAACACCTTGCTTTAGAGTGATATCAAACCCCAGCCCGAACTTGCATAAAGTTGTTATTAATCTTATCTTTACACTTGGCTTTTTTGACCTTTCAATTCTTAATGTTGCAGTACCATCATCAACGGTAACAACTTTTTTAGGTTTTATTTTATTTATCAAAACTCTTGAAGCAAGTGATCTATATTCCCCGATCACGCAATACTCGATATTATATTTAGAATAACGTTTAGCTAACATCCTAACTTGTTCTCTATGGAGAAAAAGGCTTTTGACTCCCCCATTTATATTAAATATTACTTTATCATCATAACCAAAAAAGTTTAAAACAAATTCAATCTGCGCTAAATTTGTCTCAGACATCGTTCCATCAGATAGGATAATAAAAAGATCTTTGCCTTGTTTATTGTCCTTGCATGAGACAAACTCAATAGCATTAAGTGCTTGTAATGGTGACTCAATAAAAAACAGATTCATATTACTTATTTTTCATTAAAAACTCAGCGAATTTAAAGTCAAGCTCAGTGTCTATGTCAACTGATTTCTCAGCTGACATAACTCTAGCTTTTACTTCACTAGAGTAATATCTTCCACCATACCTTCTTAAATACTCTACTCTGTAGGCGTAAATAGCACCGTTTAGCCTATAGTATTGGGGTAAGTCTTGGCTACGCTTCGATCCGATAGTAGAGTTAATGAATTCTCCCATCCTTAGATCTTGTGGCAACGTATTACTCCAAAGAGGAGTATGCTCACATTCACACACTGAAACTACTCCACTCAAATCACTATCTAGTAGATCATGTACAAACAAACTTATATCTTGTTCATCTCGCAATGGTGATGTTGGCTGAAGCAAAACGACAATATCAGAAGGAGATAACTGTAATTGATTAACTGCATGCAACATCACATCATCAGTAGAAGCGTAATCAGTTGCTAAGTCTGCGGGACGTATAAATGGTACCTCAGCTTTAAATGCTATTGCAGTTTTCTTAATTTCTAAGCAATCTGTGCTAACAACTACGCTATCAATTTCAACACAATTTAGGGCAGCATCTATTGTCCAGCCTATAAGTGGCTTACCGGCCATAGGTAAAAGATTTTTATTCGTTAATCTTTTACTACCTCCCCTCGCAGGAATTAAAGCTACTACCTTAGCCTTTCTAGTCATCATACATCATCTCTTTAAAATCGGAAAAATTTTCAATAGTTGCTAGAATATCAATACAGATATCCTTAATTTCTGACTCTTCTAAACTCACAGATGTCGGCAAACTAATTCCTCGAGCTGCTATACGTTCAGATACACCATTTATACTTCTACGATACGATTGAAATGCAGGTAGTTGAGACATTGGATAAAACACCGGCCTAGTGTCGATGCCACGTTTAGCTAGCTTATCACTTAAACTATCTCTGTCTATACTAATAGAGTCTTTCAGTATAGCAGTAAAAAGCCAATAACTTTGATCATGATTTTTGTCTACCTTTTGAACGTCAAAGTAGCCTGAGTTTAAGAGATATTTTTTGTACCAGGAAAAGATCTTCATCCGCTTTTCCCTGAAGCTGGATAATTGCTCGAATTGAGCACATCCTACAGCAGCTTGAAGATTAGTTAATCGATAGTTAAATCCAACACATTCATGCCAGTATCTTTTACCTGGCGTCATTCCGTGATCTCGTAATATTTTTGCTCTATTATATATACCTTCATCTCTGAAGATAACAGCTCCTCCTTCACCACAGGTAATAACTTTATTACCAAAGAAAGAGAATGTTCCCGCATTACCGAACGTTCCAACGTGCTTATTATCTATAGTAGAACCGAGCGCTTCAGCGCAGTCTTCAATAACGAGTAAGCCATTATCTTCAGCAATATTTATGATTTCTTTCATATTGCAAGGGACACCATAAATATGCACGGGCATTATTGCTTTCGTTTTTTTATTGATATTTTTATTTATTTGATGGGTACATATATTCCAATCATCTTCATTCACATCAACAATAACCGGCTTAGCTCCTGCTAGAATCACSGCATTGAGAGTGGCTCCAAATGTTATATCTGGGACTATAACCTCATCTCCAGGCCCGACACCCAAACTCACAAGTGATAAATGTAACGCAACTGTACCGTTACTCACAGATAAGACGTATTCACTACCTGTATAGTTCTTAATGCTATTCTCGAATTCGGTTACGTACTTACCTTGAGACGAAATCCAATTAGTTGTTATACATTTTGTAATATATTCAAGCTCGTTTCCTCCTAGTAATGGTTCGAGCACTGGCGTGCGCGTCATCCTAGAGGACGAAGCAAAGTCAACTATCTTTCTATGCTCATCAACTAACGGTATTAACTTAATCTTGTCACTTAGTAATGCCTGTATATCTTGAGTTTTGGCGTTGTGAGATAAGAATTGACACTCTTTATTACAAATATCAATGACTGAACTATCTGTAGTTTTGCCATTTATTATCGCTCTTCTAATATCTCCATCAGTTAGCACTCCCAAAAGAGTAAGATCATCGACCACAAATAAAAGCCCTTGAGCATTGTTGTCTATTTTTATTAGCGCTTCTCTTAATAAGGAACTATAATCAATACATAAATCTTCTAGGCTTAGCATGGTTCACCTCAGTATTTCAGACAGTAGAACATATTGTGCTTCCAACATTTCTATGTCTGATAAGTATATTTCTAATGAATAATAATCTAGATCTTTTCTAATGTAGTCGACAAACCAAGAGTCTCTTGTAAACGGTTGATTGCTGTCTTCTAAACCATTGTTATCACTTATATGGTAAGCAGCAGTGACATCCCTAAACTCTAACAAGTATCCAACGGGATCAAAAGAAAGTGTATTTGCCGATACTTTCAAATGAGCAACATCAACTAACAACTTAACATTTTCATTGACATTATCAAAGATATATCTTGTTTCTGAAGACTCTGTCATCAAAAGAGGATCACAGCCAAAAGATGCGAAATTATTTGCTGAAATAACATTATTTTCTATAAGTAATGTTATCCCTTTACTTTTTGCGAAATCAGCAAGTATATTTACGTTTTGTATAAATTGCTTAAGACCACTTTTCCTATCATTAAGCTTTTTTTTCTTAATAGACTTACCAAGCTCTGAGGCTTGAGGATCGAGCAAATAACCAGCATGAAAGCTAAAATATTTACCTTTATATTGAGATGTCAAATTAATAGCATTTTTTGCGTGTTCCATACTAGCTCTAACTATTTCATCATTACAACTTGCTAGATTAAAAACAAATGGTACTTTAGGCACAGGGAAATAGTTATGAAGTGCAATTTCGAAGTGCTTTGACACTTCATTTAAGTCTTGTTCTAGTGAATCGCTATGTTTACCACCCGACAATTCTAAACCTTGAACAACATCGTTTTTAAACAATTTTGACGTTTCTAAAAAACTGCTAGATGAGAAGCCACCAGTAGAAATATATATCATTATTTTTTCACCTTAGCTGGAATTCCTATGTAGGTTTTTCCATCAACACTAACATTGGTATTTAGCAGTGCACTTGCACCCAGCGATGTGCCTGTCCGTACTGACAAGAAAGGGAGGACTATCGAACCCACTCCTAAAAGCACTAAATCACTAATATTGACGTTACCACATATTACAGAGCTAGGAGCGATATGGTTGTGACATCCAATTAGACAATCATGCTCTATAATAGCGCCAGTGTTTACTAGGTTGTTGTCACCAATTTCCGACTGAGCATTAATTACAACATAATGAGATATAACATTTCCTTTACCCAGTTTAACAGTTCTGTCTACGTAGGCTGTTTTCGCGGATACATTGGGTAATTTAAATCCATACTGCGTTAGGACTTTAAATATCTTTTTTCTTTTTTTATTTTCACCTATCGCTATAAACAAATCTAAGTGAACATAAGAGCTTGGATTACTAAGTAGCTCATTGAAACTGAGCTTAACTTTATATCCACTCTTTTCTTCATTTGGATCATAGTCATCAGATATATCAACCAGGCCAATGATTTCATAACATTCACCAGCGGACTCTACAATGGATATTACAGAATGGGCATGACTACCACAACCTATAATTAGACATTTCTTATTCAACTTTAAAGTCCCCTAATTTGAGCACCTCACCAGCATGTAGTTTTTGTGTGCTTATTGATCCTATAATTGACTTTAAATCTATTTCATATAAGCCTGTCCCAGGCCGCTTTAAAACAAACATATCGGCAGTGAGCATTGTTCCCTTTTCAATATTTCTTGCCAGAAACAAGCTCTTTCTCGAAACTTTTCTCATTTGAATTTCTTCTGCCTGGACTGATTTTATGGGAGTTCCTAAAGCGATCTCTGTTGTACGAATAGCATCCACAAGCTCTTTAAATTCTTCAGGGTCACTTGATGCTTTATGGTCCGGCCCATCCATTGATTTATCTAGCGTAAAGTGTTTTTCAATTATTGTAGCTCCAAGGGCTATTGACGCTACTGCTGGAAGCGTACCAAGAGCATGATCTGAGTAGCCCACTTCACAATTGAAAGCGTTTTTTAGAGTATTCATTACTTTAAGATTTAAACTTTCGATTGCACATGGGTAATTTGACACACAGTGAAGAAGCGTAAAATCGCACTTGTTTTTTCGATATATATTTACCACTTCTTCTATTTCGCCAAGTGTAGCCATGCCAGTTGATACAATCGCATGCTCTGCATTTCTTGAAATATAATCATGAAGAGATAAATCGACAATATCTGCTGACGCAGTTTTGAATTTTTTCACACCAATAGATACTAAAAACTTAGCGCTTTCAATATCGTAGGGCGTCGAGATGAAATCGATATCTAAACTTTTACAATAATCAAAAACAGGAATATGATCATCATATGAAAACTCTAATTTTTTTATCATTTGATAATGACTTTCGTC
>NZ_MUFJ01000054.1:0-4637 GCF_001996245.1 Salinivibrio sp. MA607
TAGAACTGCGACTGGGCAATTTGGTGCTGTTCGCACCAGGCGGCGGAACTGCGACTGGGCAATTTGGTGCTGTTCGCACCAGGCGGCGATGGTGAGTTGGCTGTCTTTTTGATGCTGCAGGCGCTCCTGCCAGAGTGTCATCTTGTCTTCGCGTGTCATGATATCGCTCCGATAGTGAAGGAGCTATATCAATATCAGGTCATCGTGGTTATGTGAATGTGGGGAGAAATGGCCGCTTACGATATTCCTCTACCAAAACAGGGAGGGTATCGCTCCGACATCTACAGTAAGCGCTATGCCTATTTCTGTCGCAAGCATGAACTAAGGGCAGACCGTGTGACTTTCCATAGCTTGAGACACAACTTCAAAGACCTAGCGTTGAATGCTGGAGTGCCTGAAGTAGCTTATAAGCAACTTGGTGGATGGTCAGAGAGCTCTGTGAGTGGTAATTATGGCTCAGGTCTGACGATAGTTAGTCTCAAGAAGCATATAGAGACCATAGATTACCCCATCGACGAGCAAGAGGCAGTTGATACTCGACTCCCAGCGGCAGGATAGCTTCTCTGTGGCTTCTATATGGACTCTCAGGAAGCCTATAACAGCCAAGTGGAAACACCTATTGTCGATTGATGGTAGCTTATATTGTTGAAGTGAGTGGCAGTGCCCTATGGTTTCTCTAAGCATTTCCTTTTAGCGGTAGACCAAACAAACCACAATGCATAGGTGGAAGCCGTTTGAGGCTAAAGCCCTTGTGTCGGTATACCGTCTGCTCTCTCTGATGACTAAGACTGCGTTAGTCAGGACGTGGTCTGCCAGTTAACTACCAGCGACGTAATCAGATCTGACAGATTACTCTAGCTCACTTTTTTCCCGAAGTTTATCACGCTTTTAGATACATTACCCGATAGCCAATTGGTTTCGATATGCTAAAAGTAATGTACGGCTAAACGCAAGTTCTGTCCCCGTTTCACTACAGTCCGAGAGGTTAAAGCTTGGGGGCTTGTAGATTTTGCTGTGCCGATGATTGTTGGTCTATGACAGTCCGTTCGAGATAAAAAGAGGAGCGTGCAGTGATAGACCCTCAGGTGCTGTCAGTGTTAAATTAACCAAAGCTAAAACTCACGTTGACCAAGAATTTTTTAAAAACTCTATGACAGGGAGCAACTTGTCATGATGCCTACAGATAAACAATGATGCTCCAATAGAGAGAGGAGCCCAAACGAGAGCAGCAAGATACTTTAAATCCCTCTCTAGCTTATTAGCGTTTAGGTCGATAGCATCCTTCGCGCTTTTAATCTCATTAATTAGTGCTTGCGGGTATTGCGTTTCTTTTCCTTGAATACTACCAAACGATATATCTTTGGCGTGGGATATCCGCTGCAACTGAGCGATCTGGTTGGCGACTAGGCGAGTCATAAGCCATGTTGCAGACACGATACCAAAGATTATTAATGTGTCTGAAATGAAAGTTGCTTTTTCTGCAAAGAAACCAAGAAGTGCAGCAAATGATACAGGGAGACCAAATAGTTTTCCTGCAATGTCCCCTAAGACTTTGGAGTATTGTTCCGCAACTTTAAGCTCAACATCAGCAACTTCTTTCTTTGCTTTGTGAAACGCAAAGCCGCTCATGTATGTTTCAAAGTTGTTGTTGTAGAGAGTAATGAAGTCTTTCCAACTGCGAATAAGATGATTGAAGTTACTAACGCTATGATTTAGGGAGAGGTTCTCAAAAAACTCTATAATTGAAACTTTGAATATAGCTCGTTCACGATTGATGTTAGCTTGTTTTTCGCTTTTATCTGAGGTTAGGTCTGTGATTGTCGATATATCTATGATGGGTAGCTCAAGTAGCTCTCTTGTGATGCACGGGCGCAAAACTACAGGCTTTGAGGTTGTAGTTTCATCACTGCTTATGAATACAAGCTCATGATTGGTGCTATTTTGCTTTTTATCGTGATATGAAGCGAGCTTTTCGAGACTACCTACTAGCTCGCAGTATCTCTGTAAGTTCGTATAGACGTCTTCTGTATCGGTAGCTTCACTAGCTTCACTTTCATGGTGCCAGTAGTTGTCATCGCATACATAAAAATCAGAAGCTATTTTACCGTTAACTAGTTCAATGGCTCTTTCTAACAGGTCGTCTAGATCTCTGAAAACATTATAATCGCCAGACATCGGTATACTTAAATGTACAGAAGCACTAGTTCCGTCGGCTGTTGCCACCTCTTCGAGTGATACAACATCGTCACCGTGCTCTATCTCTTCGATCTCAATACCAGATTCTTTGACGTTCCAGAGAAGCTTCAGCGTTTGTGAGTCAAGTACACAGTCGAACTGTAACTGTCCGCCATCTTGTAGAGATGGAGAATCTATTGTTCTGTATAATTTAACAAACGCTTCTAACATTACTTAATACCGCGCTCTCTCAAGTCTTCTTCTAGTTGCGTGCGTAGATCCGCTGAAAGGTTCGTAATTGTAAGGGACTTTGATGCCTTATCATATTTTATTTCTGAATTAGATCTAACACCCAATGAATTACGATCAAACTCTAGTGTCCAGTTTGCATCTTGGTGCTTGAAGTATTTGTATTTTTTAGCCTCACTCTTACTAGAAGAAAACTCTGTGGGAATTTCACAACTACTGCCATTAAGGTGTGCAAATAGTTCATCCGACAACTCATCTGCTTCATTTGCAGGAAAGTAATGGCGAGCAATCTTGTCTATTTCTTTTAATGTCGCAGGCTTTTTATTTTCAGCACATTTTAACAAGTAGTCAGTTACTTGACTCTTTACTTTCCGACCTTCAGGCTTCATGTTTTTTGCTCTGAAGAATAGCTGAACTTCTTTGATGACTGTTCTAGTTGCTTCCGTTGAAGCAGTGCCTTTGGAGCAACCAAGAGCTGTAATGAAGTATCCAGCCGCAGTTTTATTATTAGCTGGACTTACAAAACTGAGATAGTTCATTTCTTGCCTTTGAACAGCAGTCGCACTCTGATAATTAATATACTTGTTTAGACTAATTCGTGCAGCCTGATGAAGATGATTGAGTTCAATGTGGTCTAACTCCTCAATTTTAAGGTCATCCGTGATTTTTATCCCTGCACGGTCTTTGAGCATGGCAATAAGTAGGTACTCAATGCCATCAGACTCATAGTCAGCAAAAAGAATATATCCACCTGTAGCAGGTGAATTATCTTTTACCATTCGCTCCAACTCAGTCATTGCATCTGTTGATAGACTCAGGAAATCACCTTCTGTTCGGGTAGACTTTTTAGCAAAACTATCGAACTTAATAGGAAATATGCCACTGGATTGTTTGGTAGTGAAAACACCATATTGAGCTGAGTTGTTTTTCTTGCCGTACAGGTCTGACACACCTGAGACTAGCTTTATCACATTAGCATCATCTTTGTTTAGGTTGGTGTCTCTTAGATTAGTTTGGGCTGTTGTCTTGTGTTGAGCTTTGACTAGCTCGTGAATAATAACTTGTTTAATTAGAAGGGACATAACCAGATCTCATTGTACTTTTATGCAAATAATATATATAAAACTTGCTTTAAGCATTGTGTTCTATCACAGATATCAAAAAAAACGAGGGCTTATCTACGGGTCTCGTTATGTTCGAGAGTGTAGCTTGTGAGGGTAGAGTTAAGTGTAGACTTGTCAAGGAATATTTAGATTTCGGTGACCAGTGATTTGAGCTGCTTCCTCTATCGAGTAACCTTTTTCGAAGAGACGGCTTGCCCCTTCCCCCCTGAATTCGTGATAGCGTAGATTTTCAATCCCTAACTTATTCCTGTCCAAAGGCGATTTTGATGGCATAAGGGACAGTCTGCACGACTAGGTTACGCTTCGCCACCATAGGTGTCAGATTGTGTGTAACTCAGCACACTAAGGCATATAGCCAAGCCGCTTCTATGAGAGCGTTACCTAGGGATTGGTCTAAACACAGTCTCTCGGATGGTCAACTGAATAATTATGATACCTAGACCACTCTCTTAACGCAGTGCTCGAAGAGGAACTTAAAGCTCAGATGTACCCGTGTAGCGTCAGTGTTGCTCCAGCTATCACTACCTAGCTTACTAAAGCAGATAACAGTATTCAGACCAGCGATGTTAAGAGACCTAAAGCTTCCCTCTTGGTTGAGCCCATGCAATACCCCACTAGCACATACAGACCACACAACTCAGACACACTCTAGTCGACTGCTGCTCACAATGATAACTCCTTCTATCAAGTGAAATAACAGTCAACGCAGAGTCGCTCTACTTAGCTACTCATCCATGTAAGCAAAGGTGCGATAGTGTTGTGCTGGTGGTCTATTTAGTATCTGCTACGACTACAGCAGCAGTGGTTTGATGTCACAGAGGGCTCTTAATGTACATTAAGAGACCTAGAAAATTGAGCGAAAAACAGCCACAAACTTTCGATGAAGTGTCATTACTTATAAGAATAATTCCCGACATTCTTAATTTAGATAGTTAAATTTCTGATAGGGCGTATGGGGGAAATTTAATACTCTATGTTTTATCAAAAAGGAGAAAGGGATTTTTACACAAAAACAAAGCAATAAAACCATGAATAATACTAATGAAAAAACAAAAATAATTCAGCGCAAGAGGTTGATATTAATAAAAG
>NZ_MUFJ01000055.1:0-4355 GCF_001996245.1 Salinivibrio sp. MA607
GACCCATATATATCGAGTACAGTAAAGCCTGACGATGAGATGTATGACTTGATGCTAATGCTACAGCGTGGGCGTGGTGATTGGAGTCAAACAACTTGGGATGAGATGGACTCTTTGATGAAAAAGGGCGTAGAGAATGCCAAAATAATCTATGCACGTACAAAAATAGATGAGATTTATAAACGAAGTGAAGCCACTGCGATACTGACTGAATTGATGAGAAAAGGGAACCCTTATGCGACTTACTGGTTATCTAGTAAAAGTAACTTATGCCTTTCTTATCTTTCATCAGAACATTTTGGCAACAAAGTAGCAAAAGAACTTGGCTTAGATACCTCTTATGAAAATAAATATTGCACCGAGGAGATCTATCAAAAAGCTGTCGAGGGCTTCAAAAAGCTTGCAGCAGAAGGCGATCTTCATGCCCAATATTTCTTGCTGAAAGATAAAGGTCTTGATAAATCGGTAGAAAAGCGTGARGARTACATWAAAGAAGTGATCCGATTCGCAGAAGCGCATTATTATAAGCCAATGATGGACTATCTTTATACATTAAAAAAGCCGGGACATAGAGGGCTAGAATTTCGCTCAGAAAAACTAAAAAACTTTGGTATGGATCTATACAGAGTAGCAAGTAATAACTATTATACTCCTGCTATAGGGAACTTGATGGTTCATGAAACGAATAATAAAGAACTCTTTAATAGAATGAAAATGGCAGGAGGGAAGTATTATTTTCTAGCGGTAGCCTTAGCGAGAAGCAATGAGTTGGCTGATAAAGAGAAGTTTTGTCATGCGCTATTATATGAAAACTTGTTTAAGAGTACTCGTTACTTCGTATATCATGGCGACTGGCCTAAAAAAAGTGATTACGATGAAAGCATCTGTAATATAGAAAAAGAAATCGCTGAGATGAAGCCAATGATTTATATTGATTACTTTACTAGGATCGATAACTGGGGGCGAGGCTGATTTTCTATTGGGCTGATACTGGAGTTTTCCGAACTTAAAGATTTCTTCCCCGTCTTGATTTGACATCCTAAATATCCCGCCCAGTGAGTGATACAACACTCGCTGGGCGGTAGCATTCCTTACGTTTAAAATTTTATGCTATCTCTCGGTCTAAACATCACTATCTGTTGGACACAACCCTATAATGCGTCATAAAATGATTATCCAAGTTATACTTTTAAGCTTATCGATGAGTATCCTCGCCGGTTGTAAAGAAAAGGTACTCAATCCTGAAGATGACATTCCTTTATTTAAAGACTTTATTGAAAGAAACATCGATAAAGTAGCCGATGATCCTTATATATCTAGTACGGTTCGCCCTGAAAATGAAATGTATGATGTGTTGCTTGATCTACAGCGAGGAACGCCTTGGAGCAAAGAAGAAGAAAATAGATTTAACCGTCTAATAGAAAAAGGGAATGCTCACGCAACAGTTTTACTCTCTCGCCTAAGAATGAATGACATTTCAAAAAAAAATATCGCAGTGTCTCGTCTAGCGAAGCTAATGATCGAGGGTAATCCTTATGCTGCGTATTGGCTTTCTAATAGAAGCTATCGCTGTCGCGCACATCTAGGCTCGAGTAGTCTTGGTACTAAAGTAGCGAAAGATCTCGGTTTAGATACCTCTTATGAAAATAAATATTGCACCGAGGARATMTATCAAAAAGCTGTCGAGGGCTTCAAAAAGCTTRCAGCASAAGGCGATCTTCATGCCCAATATTTCTTGCTGAAAGATAAAGGTCTTGATAAATCKGTAGAAAARCGTGAAGARTACATAAAAGAAGTTATTMGATTTGCCAAGTCTCACTATTATAAGCCTCTAATRGATTACTACTATAATATAACTAAAGTAGAAAATGGAAAAACAGTTTTTTACTCACCTAGATCAGAGCGMCAGGTKAAAAAATTGCTAAGAATAGCAGCTAATAATAACTATATYCCGGCTTTTTTTTTTGATTGACAAAAAYACTYCGAAAGATGATTTYCTTTATAATAGGTTAAAAAAGCTTGGAGCATGGCATTATTTTTGGGCTAAACCKTATTATAAGGRAAAATCTTTAAACCCAAAGGAAMAATAYTGTGATGMGAAACTATATAAGGCTATTTTCGGTGATCGATTTTTTGGTGGGAGTTATGARGGTAAAATARACATGARTAATCTAAMWTGTAATGTTAGTGAACAGTTGAATAGTATCGAACCTATGATTTACATTGATTATTTCACCAGAGTTAATGATTGGAGTAGAGGTTACTAATATATTTATATTTTATTACTTCTATTACGTTTATACATTAGCTTCATACTGCTTCTATATCCCGTTCAGTGAGTGATACAACACTCGCTGGGCGGTAGTATTCCTTACGTTTAAAGAGTTATGCTATCTGTCGGTCTAAATATCACTATCTGTTGGACACAGCCCTATGATGCGTCATAAAACGATTATCCRAGTTATACTGTTAAGCTTATCGATGGGTATCCTCACCGGTTGCAAAGAAAAGGCGATCAATCCTGAAGATGACATTCCTTTATTTAAAGACTTTATTGAAAGAAACATCGATAAAGTTGCCGATGATCCCTATATATCAAGCACGCTCAGGCCTGATGATGAAATGTATGAAGTGATGTTACAGCTACAACGGGGTATACCTTGGAGTGACAGCCGAGAAGAAGAATTCAATCGCCTTATCGAAAAAGGTAATACTCAAGCGACAATTTTACATGCTAGGATGGCGATTATAAACATTTTGGAACGCAGCTTGGCAATCTCACGACTGGCTAAGGCAATGAGCGAAGGTAATCCTTATGCAGCGTATTGGCTATCAAATAAAAGTAGCATATGCCTTTCATACATAAGCTCAAGAAATTTAGGGAACAAAGTTGCAAAAGATCTTGGCTTAGATACCTCTTACGAAAATAAATATTGCACCGAAGAAATCTATCAAAAAGCTGTTGAAGGGTTTAAAAAACTAGCAGAACAAGGTGATCTGCGCGCTCAGTACTTTTTATTAAAAGATAAAGGCCTTGATAAATCAGTAGAAAAACGTGAAGAATACATTAAAGAGGTTATTCGATTCTCAGAGGCTCATTACTATAAGCCATTGATGGACTATACCGACTCATTGCAAATGCAGACAAATAACGGATTCGTCTTTCGCTCAAAAGAATTAGAAAAATTAGCATTCGATCTTTTTAAGATTGCAAGCAATAATAATTATATCCCAGCTATGGGGACAGTAATGTACTACGAAGAGAATAATGATGAATTATTCGAAAGAATGAAAAAAGTAGGAGGTAGTTACTACTTTTTATCAATGGCATTAGATCGAAGTGATGAACTAAATAAACAAGAAAAATATTGCCATGCGTTATTGTACGAAAAGATATTTAAGGATAGTCGTTATTTTATTTATTATGATGACTGGCCTGATAAAAATGATTACGATGAGAGTGTCTGTGAGATAGATAAGGAAATCGCTGAGATGAAGCCAATGATTTATATTGATTACTTCACTAAAAGCGATAATTGGGGACAAGGCTGATTTTATTTTCAGCTAAAGCTAGCACTTTCTTAAATTGAAAGGCCTCTCGTATTGATTTGATATCCTAAATATTTACCGCCCAGTGAGTGACACAACACTCGCTGGGCGGTAGCATTCCTTAGCTTTAAAACGTTACGCTATCTTTTGGCCTAAACATCACTATCCGTTGGACACACCCCTATGATTCGTCATAAAAAGATTATCCAAGTTATACTTTTAAGCATATCGATGAGTTTCCTCTCCGGTTGCAAAGAAAAGGCGATCAACCCTGAAGATGACATCCCTTTATTCAAAGAGTTCATTGAAGAGAACATTGGTAAAGTATCCGATGACCCATATATATCGAGTACAGTAAAGCCTGACGATGAGATGTATGACTTGATGCTAATGCTACAGCGTGGTGATTGGAGTCAAACAACTTGGGATGAGATGGACTCTTTGATGAAAAAGGGCGTAGAGAATGCCAAAATAATCTATGCACGTACAAAAATAGATGAAATTTATAAACGAAGTGAAGCCACAGCTATACTGACTGAGTTAATGAGAAAAGGGAATCCCTATGCGACTTACTGGCTATCTAGTAAAAGTAACTTATGCCTTTCTTATCTTTCATCTGAACATTTTGGCAACAAAGTAGCAAAAGAACTTGGCTTAGATACCTCTTATGAAAATAAATATTGCACCGAGGAGATCTATCAAAAAGCTGTCGAGGGCTTCAAAAAGCTTGCAGCAGAAGGCGATCTTCATGCCCAATATTTCTTGCTGAAAGATAAAGGTCTTGATAAATCGGTAGAAAAGCGTGA
>NZ_MUFJ01000056.1:0-3892 GCF_001996245.1 Salinivibrio sp. MA607
GTCTCGTGGGCTCGGAGATGTGTATARGAGACAGTTTTATCTATATGCACCGATGTGTATGCATGTTAATTCTTGCTTGTACGCTCTTTTACTATATATTGGATATGAAACTTTTCTTAGCCAAGAATAGCTATTGTAAGACGGCTATAATTCACTAAAAGATATTCTAATAAAATAAAACCTTACCAATCTTATTGTTTAAAGTCAAAGAGAGTGTATTCGCGAATAACGTCCAGTAACTGATACATCGCGGTTTTGGTATCGGGTTTGTGGCTCATACATCCTCCAATAAACTTTCCGACATGGTGCGAATGTGCTGATTCACCTCGCGGTTGTATTGCTCCATATTCTTAAGCTCTTGCTGAGCTAGACCGTGCTCGTCTTTTTTTATAGCGTCAATAACTGTTTGTGCACAAATATGAACCTTATCGTGAGGCGCTTCAATGGCCAGATAACTTGAATGCGCTTTGAAACGCTCTCGGAATAATTCCGAGTAATACCATCGACCAATGCCACATTTGTCAGAATCAACAACATTGCAGTCATTCGCATTTAATGTACCCAAATACACACGGTACACGTCCATGCGCAATTGCATTTCTTCAATGTTGGCGAGCTCAATTTGCGCCAGTAACGCACTGTTAGAAATACTGCCGCCCAGTTGCTTAATGTGCGTATTTTCTTCGGCCAACAACGCTAAATATTGCTTTGTCGACTCAATATTTTCACGCGTAGTGTGCATGGCTTCAACACTCAAAGAGTGACTTGAATCAACACCTTGTACAATTTGTCCCACTTTATCGTTAATGCGATCGGTCAATTCGGTGGTGCGCTGAGAAAGCGCTCTAACCTCGTTAGCAACCACAGTAAAACCACGTCCATGCTCGCCGGCACGTGCAGCCTCGATATTGGCATTCAGACTCAGCAAGTTAGTGGTTTCAGCGACACCGCGGACATCGCCACTGGTTTGTTCAATTTCCTGAGTATGGCCCTTTAACGCTGCAATACTCTCGGAGGTTGACTCAATATCACCGACAATCGACGACAAATTCCCTACTACTGCAGACATAGTGGACTCACCTGACTGATTGTTTTGGTCAATAGTGAGAATGATTTCCCGTTCGCGTTGCAGCAAGTTACTGAGTTGCGAAAAGGTGTTTTGGTAACCGGATAATGATTCTGTGAAGTTCTCAATGAAAGACAAGCGTTGCTGGTAGTCAGCGAGCTCTTTCTGCTGCTGGGAGATGGTTTTATTAGCTGATTCAAGTTGACCTAACAGAGTGCTGTTTTCTGACTCGACCTGTCCAATACGTTGTCGTAACTGTGACTGGATTGACGAGCATTGATTGCTGCGGACGTATCCTAGTTTTTCGATTAACTGCATGGGATCTCCAAAAAGGAAAACCAAGCCTCCACATAGAATCGTACAAGCTTGGTTTGTTGAGAGCTAAACAGATTTATGGCGTAAGCCTTTAATAACTTGCCAAGTGACAGCAAATGCACCCACGATGAAGACCATGTCACCGACAGTACGGAACCAACGTAGGTTCTGCAGCAGCGGTTGTTGCATGAAGGCTTCGCTTCGTGCGTACCATAAACCTTCAGTTGCAGCGGCGTAGAACTGAATGAAACCGACTGGTAGCAAGCTAGTGAAGAGCATTAGCGCTAAACCAATGTTCATTGTCCAGAAAGCCATTTTCATCAGCTTTTCGTCGAACTGAAGAGTTGGACGAATATAGCGTAATACGAGTAGGACAAAGCCTAGTGCCAGGAACCCGTATACACCGAATAGTGCTGCGTGTGCGTGAGTCGGCGTAGTGTTCAAACCTTGTACATAGTATAACGAGATAGGCGGGTTGATCATGAAACCTAATACGCCGGCACCTAACATGTTCCAGAACGCAACGGCAACGAAGCACAGTAGTGGCCATTTAAGATGTTTCATCCAGTCTGCACGTTTTTGCAGGCTATAGTTTTCCCACGCTTCATAGCCCAGCACAATTAGCGGTACTACTTCTAATGCTGAGAAAGTAGCGCCTACGGCCATAACCGGTGTGGTTGTTCCTGAAAAGTACAAGTGGTGGAAGGTACCCGGCACACCACCAAGCATGAACAATGACGCTGATGCTAGTGCAGCAACGGTCGCCAAGCGGCGAGAAACCAAGCCCATACTATGGAAAATGAACGCCAGTGAGGCAGTAGCAAACACTTCAAAGAAGCCTTCTACCCACAAGTGAACAATCCACCAGCGCCAGTATTCCATGATAGAAATGTGAGTGCGCTCACCGTAGAAGAAACCGGCTCCGTAAAACAGGCCAATAGCGACGACCGAGGCAGTGAATAGTGCCAGTAAGTTCTTGTCGCCTTTTTCTTTAAAGGCACCAACAACACAGCGCATCATTAGCACAAGCCAGAAGACGATGCCCAGGAACTTACCAATTTGCCACAGACGACCTAAATCGACGTACTCATAACCCTGATGGCCTAACCAGAAGTTCAGGTGTGCAGGCATGATTTGTGCGATGGCTAACCAGTTACCGATAAAAGTACCTGCCACGACCAGCACGAGCGCCCAGAACAAGACGTCTACACCAAGTTTTTGGTACTTAGGATCTTTGCCACCGTTAATAATCGGCGCCAAGAATAAACCTGCGGTCAAGAATCCAGTCGCAATCCAGAACATGGCGGCCTGAATGTGCCAGGTACGGGTGAGTGAATAGGGAAACCACTCAGAGATATTAATACTGTAAAACTCTTGTCCTTCGACGGTATAGTGAGCTGTTAAGCCACCCAGAAGTACCTGGAATGCGAACAGCGCGACCACAATGAACAAATATTTGCCGAGGGCTTTTTGTGATGGGGTTAGCTTAACCTTAGAAATCGGATCATGCTCCGGTGCCACAAGCTCTTCTTCCTCTTTGTCGCGTAAGAATGCCCATGCCCAAATTAGGAAGCCAATACCGGCAATTAAGAGAATGACACTGACAATAGACCAAATGATATTTTCTGCGCTAGGCACGTTATCTATCAGTGTTTCGTGTGGCCAGTTGTTGGTATAGGTGATCTCTGCATCAGGACGCTCAGTGGCAGCTGCCCATGCGGTCCAGAAGAAAAAGTCGTTCATTTGCGCACGGCGTTCAGCTGAAGGCAGTGTGTTTTCCTTCATGGCGTAGCTGACGCGGGTAGGGCGTAGTTCAGGGTCGTCACTGAATAGCTTCGAGTAGTACTCACCGGTTTGTTCAATAGCCTGAATACGACGTTCGCTTAAAATAACCGTATTAGACGATTTGTCGTACGTATTAGTGCGGTACTCTTCCTTCAGTTCATACTCGAGCTGGTTTTGTTGAACACCGTTAAGCTCGTCATACGACTTGCCGAAAACTTCCTGCGCCCGAATGTCTAACCACGCCAGCAGTTCACGGTGCAGCCAGTCGGCTGTCCAGTCAGGCGCTTGATACGCACCATGACCCCAAATAGAGCCTAACTGCATACCGCCCACAGACTGCCACGCGGTTTGTCCGTCAAGAACCGACTCTTCGGTTGCAATGACATTACCGTCGGTACTCATGAACTTATCCGGAATAGGCGGTGCCTCCCGGTAAACTTCCGTTCCAAAATACCCTAAAACACTAAAAGTAATTGCAAGAACACCGATTAGTGTCCACCAAAGCTTACGATACCCAGCCATTGTTGACCCCCTTGATACCACTGAACCACATCATGGGTTGTTACTCCCTCAGATAAGAATGAATATTGATGTTGATCTCATTGTTTTTATGATCAAAGCAAATTCAGTGCCAATATTTAATCATTTGATTTTATTGTGAAATTATCCCTTATGGTTTTTATGACTCCAAAGTAAAGGGTTTTTTTAACCTTATTGGTAAAAAAA
>NZ_MUFJ01000057.1:0-3771 GCF_001996245.1 Salinivibrio sp. MA607
CCCAAGCATGGTGAAGAACAAAACAACGACTAAACCGACGGCACGTTGGGTATTCTTAAAATTTGAAGGGATCGACACACTCGAACTCGACGGTCAGAGCTTCATTACCGGTGTACGAGAGCATCAACGACGATTGCTGAAATTGTTGGGTCAGTTATACGAAGCGGTTTATTCCTAAATTAGGTGCGGAAACTCGGTTTAACCATTGAATTGATGATGGAAGGCAACACCGCCACCTGGGGCGATCCTGTGTATCCGTTGGTGTGAGTGTGGATACTGACTGGTTGCAATACGTTGCTCCAGTTTAGCAAGGTACATACGCTAAGATATGTACCTTGCATCAGCGTTAAAAACGGGCTTAGGTGTAAAGTGTATTTGCACAGCCTCGAAAAAGGACCATAAATACGCTTAATGAAACGTCTTTTTAGTTAGTACATAATGAGCGTAATCTTGTCCGATCGACATTTAGGACATACAAACTTCTTTACACGCATCTTGATTAAAAATGCTTGTCTATCGGATAGAATATAACCACATCCTTTACACGCTATATTTGATTTTCCAGGTGGTTTTATTGGCATATCTTTCCCGACTTTTAATATTAAAAACTCTCATGAATAACTATTTTCATTAGACAATTTCTCATCAGAATTGGTTATATTTAACCTTACAGTTCACAAAAAAACCACTGATGGCTTGATTACTTTATTGGTATTGGTGTTTACATAACCTCTGAGCAATACGTGTTGGATCTATTATTCCGCACCTAATTATCTATTAAATTATATGACTCCAATCACGTTTAAAGTAGCTGGGTCATTCAATGGTGGCTACCCAAGTTGCTTTCTGTTAGTCGTGTTCGTTTAAACTATCTTTCACTACTATCAGGAGGTTAAACGTGACTCTAAATAACCATTAACAACTCAATTTCCGCTTATCTTCCTCAATCATTTCAATGATATCGCTGTACTCTTTTAAGGCATGCTCCTTGTTCTCTAAGTCTATACTAAGCTGCTCTACATTAGACTGCAAATCGCCTATCAGAGAAGGAAGAAATTCTTGCTCTTCATTTGAGATCCTACCAAGCATATCAGAGCCGCATCTATTCACTTCCTGAGTGATCTCAGTTAGCAACACGCCCACCACTCTCACCTGTTCTTCTCGAAGTTTCTCGATTTCATCACCTTCAACTTCATTTACAGAAAATTGTTGTCTAATAGAGTTGATATGATGGTCTAGATCCAAACTAATTGTTGGAATCGTAATTCTGTCAACAGAGTTACTTAAAGGAAGCAGTATCATTTCAGGATCGAAATCAGGATCAGAAAAATCAAACAAGCTTTTTACTGCTTGTTTGATATCTTCACGGAACTGGTTAATGTTGATAGCTTGAGCGCTTGACTGGTATAGTCTATCGCTAGTCTCGACTACAAAGTCTTCCAACTTTTGAACAGCATCTTGAACATTCGCATAGGTGTAATTAACTGTTCTATAACTAGTACTAGAAACCGTCTTCTTTGAAAACCAAGTAGATGGACTAAATAGCTCAGGATCATAGACCTCACGCGAGGTAGTATATGCCTCTTCTCGCCTACCTGTATGAGAATTAACACGTTTAACTGAAAGTGAGTCTTGCTTTATACCTTGCTCTACTTTATGTAGTGTTTTTTCGATCTGTACTCGGTATTTATCGAAAACCATGCTCACTTGCGATTTACCCGCACTGATACGTTTAGCCAACTCTTCTTGTTTCTTTTGGGCTTCTACTAGATCGCCTTTCTCAAGATTATTTCTCTTATTAGCAATATCATCAGCAATAACCGTTAGTTTGTGTAATAGATCACGCTCAGCCCCTTTTGTAATATTATCAAGGCGTTCCGACATTATTTTATCTTTTTTTTCACGAACAGAGTGCAGCTTAGAATGGACTTTCTTAAAGTTAGCTACCGCTTCTAAAATTTGGGGCGTAAAAGTAAAGCCATCAAACATTTGGTTCATACGGTTTAGAGTGTGTTGCTCTTCTTCACTTAGATCATCACCCTTCCTTGCTAAGTCATAACAACGAGAAGAAATGAAAATAGGTGGCAAAGCATTTTGCAGAGTTTGCATCAAGTGTGACTGACCACCGTTATTCAGTTCATCCTGGCGGCAAACAGCATTAACTTCCGACTGAGCTTGATCACTTAAGCTTGCGGTTAAAGAAGGCAAAGCTTGTTGAATAGAATCGTAATTGCTGTATTCATCAAGCAAAGCACTGTCGAAAAGTGAACCAATTAAAATAATCTCTTCAATGCCCTTATTAGGGATGCTTTGTGCCAACAACGACATATCTTGACTATCTAAGAACTGTCCACAGTAGCTAAGCAAAAAGATAACATCACATTGTCCAAGAATCTCCTGTGTTCGTCTGCCCCTCGATACTATCGGGTCATTCATACCAGGAGTATCAACAACTTCAATATCTTTCAGTCCAGAAAGATTCAATGCTAATGATGAACTCTTGACTATTGGAGCAAACTTACCTTGAGCACCCACAAATGGTGTTAAGTCAGCGATTAACATCTCATTAGAATTTTCACCATCAACAAAGTATTTGGTGTCAAGATACTCATCCACATTTAAGCCTGAACTCAGTACCATCTGATAAAGCTCAAAACAAGCTTTAGACTCTTCAGAATAAATTGGTTTTTTTGGTGGTCGAACACCTTTCTGAAGCTTACGACCTGATTCTTTTGATAATCTAAACTCATTGAGTTTATCGTTATAAACTTTTTCTTCTTGCTCTACCTCATAAGCTTTTTCTAGGACTTTATGCCACTCTTTTTTGCTGTAGAATTCAATCGTTGCAGATGGCTGTTTAGAATAACTAATATTAGTAAGTGCTGCTGTCATTGGTGTCGCAGCTTTAGGGAGAACCGATTTACCATCAAAAAGTAAACTGTTTAGAAACGATGATTTCCCACGTTTAATTTGACCAACAACACCAATACGTAAGACTCTGTTCTCTTTTTTAGCATTGGCAATATCGGTTTCCAATGTATCTCTCAAAAGCCTAATATCAGCTAAGGTCTTATCATTCAAAACTTTAGCATAAGTCTCATACTTAGAGTAAACTCTTTTTATTTCATTTTCGATCATAAAAATCACTCATAAAACTTAATTAACTTCCCAGCACTCGTTCTATCAGTCAAAGAGCAATGTAGCTGCAGCTCTTTAACGTTTCCCAATTGCTTAAAACTAGTTTTTGTATTCGAAAAAATAGACTTAACGCCGATTATTGTTTTATTCCCCCGGCCTTTCTTATACGACCATAGTGTACCATTAATGTCGATTAGWCAACCTTCCTCAAAGCATGTTCTAAATTTCAAAACTCTATTGCTCTGCCCTAACTTTGAGGTTATAATCTTTTTAGTTCCACCATCAAGTATATAGCGGTCACGACCAGTCAAACCAATACTACTAAAGAAGTAGCTAACGATAGAGCTTTGTTGTATTAAAGTTGGAGACTCGATGTGAAGTGTCTCATCCAATTTATCGAAGCTAACATTGATTGTACTTAGCTTAAAATCATCTGAATCAGGCAGTATAAAAGTACCTTTATTTACACTTGCTTCTTTTCTATCTATCTTAGATTGTAGAAAGGGTAGGATAATCTCATTACTTATTCCATCTTTAATTTTGCTTTTCATACAAGCCATAATCTTTCTCTTGGATGTTTTTGTGCTTTGCTTTGACACTTGTTCAAGAGAAATATCATAATAATCAAATATA
>NZ_MUFJ01000058.1:0-3043 GCF_001996245.1 Salinivibrio sp. MA607
ATACCTGACCATCAAATTAACACTAGTAAATTTATTCTAAAAAAGTTACTTTTATTTTATAATATCCACCTCTGGTGGCATTTCATCAGAGGTATATACGACGTTCGGCGCCGGCTTACCTTTTAAAACAAACTCTATTGCTTGTTTGAATTTCACGGCTTGCGCACTCCAAGAGTAATTTTCTTTAATTAGTGACTTAGCATTGTTAGACATTTCACCTAGACAAACTGAATCTAAGGCCATCATGTCATTCAATGCCTCCTTCAAATTCTCTTTTGATAAAGAAATGAAATTACCGCAATTATAAGAATTTATCTCAGACCATGGAGTCCCTGTGGTTGTGATCGTGGGTAATCCGGCAGCTAACGCCTCACCAATCACTACACCAAAGTTTTCTGTATAACTAGGTAAAACAAAAAACTCAGAAACGGATAGCACGCATTCTTTATCATACCCAGTGAGCATACCTAACGTTTTTAGGTTATCCCCTATTCCGTGCTCTACAGCCAAATGATTAATACGTTCAATGTAATTTGAATAATCAGGACCAACGATTAGCAAGCACCATTCTGGATTGTGTTTCACTAAATCCGGCCAAACATTTAAAAGCAGATCAAGACCTTTTTTCTCGTGCAAACGAGACATAAATAGTATATATTTCTTTTCGCATTTCAGTTCTAAATGCTTAACTGAGTCAGTAGTGCTTGGCAGATTCTGATAATCTTCGTAGTTAATTCCGTGAGGAACTACGGCTATAGGACTTGTAATACCTAGGTCCCGAACAGCCCTATATTCATCAATACAGGTCACATGGATAAGGTCCGCTTTTTGCAGCGCACTTTTTTGAAAAGCATGCCATGCTATTTTCTTTCTGTACTTACCTTGCGCCAACGACCATGGATATAGCGTACCTCTGATTGACGCTATATGTGGGATGTTCTTTCGCTTTGCGAGTTTAGCCGCAAGATAGGCAGGATAATTCCAAAGATTATTAGAAAATAAAATATCACCATCAGAAACTTCTGAGCTTAACTTATCTCTCAACTCTCTAGAATATTTTACCTTAATCGGCCCAGCTAGCTGACAGCGGACCCAGGGGATTGAAAATCGATCTATGAACTCATTTTTTTCACAATCTGAATGTATTGTTGAATAAATTATAGAGTTGACACCCACTTCAGCACGCATACCGTAAAGAAAATTAGGTAGTGAATTCGCGGGCCCTCCATATTCATTATCGATGTTTTCTATAACAGCGACTATTTTCACCTTTACTCCTGTTTTCAAAATAAAAAAAAGTAGAAACCACAATCATAGGTAATAATGTAAACGACACTGGAATAGCTGAAAGAAAAAGTCCTAAAATCAGAATCAAAAAATAAAGAGATTCTTTATGACTAGCCTGTGAGTACATCAAGAAAGATACGGATAAAATAAAAAATATAGAGAACCAGCCTAATTCAAAAAAAATAGAACCTAGGCCTGACATAATTTTATTTCCGTATCCTCCCCACCAAAAAAAACCGCTAATATTTGATCTACCTTCAACGAGAACATTTGAGAAAGAATGAAAACCATGAGGCATACCCAAATCTAAAAAAAATTGCTTCACCGAGAAGTAAATATGCGAAGATCGTTCATTAATACTAGCGTCCTGCTTGATAATATCTAGTGGGACATCCTTAATAAGAACAGCTAATTCATATGGACGACTGTTTTTTAAAAGGTCTGAAGCTGGAATAGATAACACAGCAATAAATGCTATAGTACCCAAGGCTATCATAATTTTTTTTAAGGAAAACAAATTAAACGCTAAAAACAACAAAAAAGAGATAAGAAAAAAAAGCATAACCATTGAGGATTTAGCCACAAAAAATATAAAAAAAACATTCAATGACAAAAGAGACACAACGATTATATTTGATAATTCTCTTCGCTCTATATAAATGAGCCAACTTAAAAAAAACAGAAACAAGCCATAAAAAGTAGGTTCGGGTGCTAACCCAGTAACTCCTCTATCATCTGTTGTTCGAACGGTTACAAGAAAAGACAAAGCATGTCTATCTATAATGGTCTGTAAAAGACCTGCAATTATCCATACAAAATTCGAGATAATTACGGTTTTAGCAGGAAATCGATAGTATCTACGTATGACATAAAAAGAAAACAAAACTATGAAAAATGCATAATAACTAAAGAAAGCTCGAACAACAAGAAAGTCTAATTTACCATAAATTATGCTTATAAAAAAAACGCAGACAAGTAAGATTAGCGAAAACCAAACAGAGTAATGAACTTTCCTCCTTATGTTTAAAAAGAAAAAACACGTACCTGTTATTATAAACCAAGGTTGAGTGTCAAGATCCAATAGACCGAACGATAACCATGGGAATAACATAGTTATCAATGTAAAATTTAATATTAAATTCATTTTTCTTCTTTTAATTTATCATAGTGTTGCCCGCATCTAATAGAAAACTGCTTAGCAGGATGACCACCAACGATAGCAAGAGGTTCAACATCTTCGACTACAACACTTCCAGCTTGAACAATTGCACCATAACCTATCCTAACCCCTGGCAGTATAATAACACGAGAGCCTAACCAAACATTCTCTTCAATAACTGTGTTAGGGGTTAGTAATTTATCATCGTATGGTAATCGATATGCGTTTTTATAATCATGAGAATCAGAAATAATAAGACAATCTAGACCACAATGAAAATTATCGCCAATGTAGACAACTCCCTTTCCGGTTATAGAAATTCCATTAAAATGGGTATTATTTCCTAAATGAGTTCTTCCATTAAACTTTGATTTAACGTTTATTGTTGGCTTGCCTTTGTATGAGGATATTCCTCGTTTAGCCAAGATAAAGTAAAAAACAACTTTTAGCCGGCGTTTAGAAGCGGCAAAGAACTTATTAAGTTTAGTCATCGAATATCATTACACCATGGAAGAATATTAAGTTTATATCCATAATAAAGAGATAGAAGAAGTAAAAAAGACCAAGACAAGAAATTCACAACTGCTGCTCCTAAAG
>NZ_MUFJ01000059.1:0-2960 GCF_001996245.1 Salinivibrio sp. MA607
TAGAACTGCGACTGGGCAATTTGGTGCTGTTCGCACCAGGCGGCGATGGTGAGTTGGCTGTCTTTTTGATGCTGCAGGCGCTCCTGCCAGAGTGTCATCTTGTCTTCGCGTGTCATGATATCGCTCCGATAGTGAAGGAGCTATATCAATATCAGGTCATCGTGGTTATGTGAATGTGGGGAGAAATGGCCGCTTACGCTAATACTGTTGCGGTATCACTGTTTGCCAAGGCTTTGTGCGCGCGGGCTTTGGCGCTTTTGCGTGAAGCTTGCCAACTGTCTTCAGTGATATGACCGGCTTGATATTCCCAATAGGCTTGCAGGATATAATCATTATTGAGGATCACTCGGATTGGGCCTGAGAACTCTTGCCATACTAAATGGGTTAAACGCGCTTCTTTATCGAGTTGAATCAGTTTTTCTAGAAAGCCTTGATAGAGGTTTTTCTCGGTAAACTGACGCTTTTGCGCAAACTCTTGCGCATAAGCGGCGTTAAATGCAATCCATAAGAAAATAAACTGGCTGTCTGTATCATCCGTTTGCTCGGCTTGTTTTAGCCAGCTGAGGGCTCGGTGTACACGAATAGACAAATTTTCAGGATAATGCTCGCGCTCTTGGCGCTGCCTCGTTTTAAGTGTTTCATAGTTGGGCATAATGCCTCCCGTTGGTGGGGACCCCAAGGCCAGCGTTCGGGCCTTGGGGCTGGTGTGAGCTTACAAATACCGCCCTTGAATATACTCGCGGAAGTGGGCGGGGTTGAGGGTTTCGCCGGTGGCATCCTTGAGTATGTTGTCGGTTGAGGTGGTGCTGGCGCGTTGCCAGATATGTTGGGATAACCAATCAAAAATGGGCGACAGGTTACCGCTGGCGATAATGCCATCGACATCCAGTTGCTGGCGCATTGCTTGCATCAATTGCGCGGCATACAGGGCACCCAAGGTATAGGTGGGGAAGTAGCCAAAGCTGCCATCGGTCCAGTGAATGTCTTGCATGCAGCCGTTTTTATAGTTGCCGGCGGTGCTGAGGCCAAGGTATTGCTGCATGGCGTTGTCCCAACGCTCAGGAATATGATCAACTTCCATGTTGCCACTGATCAGATCGCGCTCGATGTCATAGCGCAGCATGATGTGTGCCGGATAGGTGACCTCGTCGGCATCGACACGAATATAACCGGGCGCGACTTGAGTTAACACGCGGTGGAAATTCTCGACATGAAAGGCGGGATCGTTTTGGCGGTTAAAGGCAGATTTAGCACGCTGACAAATCAAGGTGGCAAATGCTTCACTGCGGGCCAGCTGCATTTCAAAAAACAGGCTTTGGCTTTCGTGCACGCCCATCGAGCGCGCTTGGCCCACTGGTAAGCCTGCCAGGTCCTTAGGCAACCCTTGTTCATAGCGCGCATGGCCGGTTTCGTGGATCACGCCCATTAATGCCGAGGTAAAATCTTGCTCGTCGTAGCGGGTGGTAATGCGCACATCAGTGGGCACGCCGCCACAAAATGGGTGGGTGCTGACATCCAGACGACCCTGTGCAAAGTTAAAGCCCAACTGCTGCATCACCTGCTCACCCAAGGCTTTTTGTTGTGCTTGGGTAAATGGCCCTTTGGGCATAAGGGGCGGCTGTTGCGCTTGCTTGTCGACTACCGCCTGGATGGTCTCCGGTAGCCATGCTTTAAGCGCACCAAATACCTCATCGACACGATCAGCGGTCATTCCTGGCTCGTAGAGGTCGAGCAGGGCATCGTAAGGCGCACAACCTTTTTGGTCCGCACGAATATGGGCTTCTTCGCGCGCCAAGGCCACCACTTCTTTTAAATTTTTGGCAAAGCCTGCCCAATCGTTATCTTGACGTTGTTGGCGCCAATCATGCTCGCATTTGGCACCCGCTAAAGATTTGGCTTTGACCAAGGTGTCAGGCAATACGCTGGCCTGCTGCCACTCGCGCTTCATCTCTGCCACGCTCGCTTTTTGCGTCGGTGTCAGTTGCCCCAATTTATCGTCCAGTTCTGCTAACCAGTCACTAAGCTCAGGTTGGGTGCTTTGTTGATGGCAATAAAGCGCGAGCTCTGCCATCGCGTCGGCACGGGCTTGATTCCCTCCATCTGGCATCATGGTGGCTTGATCCCAACCGCAGATTGCGGCAAGGTGCTGAAAATGTGACAGCCGTTTGAAGTGGGCTTCGAGCTTATTGAGTGGTTCCATGATGACTTCCTTGTTAACAACATTGCCGGATATTCTGGCAATTTGTATGAAAAAAGCAAGGCAGCCACTACCGTTCTGTCAGGTTATGCAATAAAGGAGTTTGCAACGTCATGTATCTATTTGGGTACGGGAGTTTAATGAATCCGGCGTCACGGGCGCTGACCGGTGAATCTGGATGGACGTGCCCGGTTACCGTGACCGGGCTAAGTCGTCATTGGAGCAATGTCAGCGAGGCGTTTATTTCGCCTTTGGTGGTGTTACAAGGTGAAGGTCAATGTAATGGGGTGCTGGTCAGCATCGATCCACAGTCATTGCCCGACTTTGATCGCCGAGAGGCAGGCTATCAGCGGTTACAGTTAGCTGAATCAAACATCACTCTGCCCGAAGAGGTGACGCTTGATGGCCCCGTGTACGTATATGTTGCCGATACGCAGCGTACCCCAGACGTAGACAAGCCGATTGCCCAATCCTATGTCGATACGGTCATGGCAGGCTGTTTACGCTACTCAGCGGATTTTGCCCGCGCGTTTTTAACCACCACTCAGGGATGGGAAGGCGCTTATCATAACGATCGCGCCGAGCCAAGGTATCCACGGGTGGCAGGAGTGAGCGATCAAGATAGAGTAGACATCGATCGGTTGATGCAGGCGCACTTGACCGCTTTTACAGCGCGCGGTTAATCAGTTATTGATTGTTCATGACAAGAAAAGGCCACCGACAATGCGGTGGCCTTTGCGTATTTATATTTGCATATTTATAT